>NZ_JXCG01000002.1 GCF_001317345.1 Thermococcus sp. EP1
GGATGCTGAGGAGTGGAAAGGTGGTGGCGGTGACGTTAATGCAGTGATAGCTGGAGTAGCTCCAAGAGTCTATGATCTATTAGCTCCAGAAGGCTTTAAGCCTACTCAAGAAGAGCAATTAAACAGTTATGATGCCGAAAATCAAAAGAGAGCAGTGGTGAAAATGATACCTGTCACAACAAGTACAAATGTAATAATTGAGGTTGATGATCCCCAGGGAGATGATCATGGACCTGGCACATATACTTACGCTACAAACAAAGTGTTTGTTCCAAATCACCTTGATTTACTTAAATTTAAAATGCTTGACACAGGGGAGACTTACACTTTAGAGTTCTACTTTGCAGAACTGGGAGGTAATCCATGGAATGGGCCTAATGGTTTTAGTTTGCAGATTATTGAAGCGTACTTTGACTTCAAGGATGGTGGAAATTCATCTGCCATTAAAATGTTCCCAGATGGCCCTGGTTCAAATGTAGATCTCGACCCTGAACACCCATGGGATTTAGCATTAAGGATAGCTGGTTGGGACTACGGAAATATAATAGTCCTTCCAAATGGGGAATCAATTCAAGGGGAATTGAAGATCTCCGCCGATCCTACTAAGAACGCAATAATTGTTGAAGTTCCAAAGAAGTATCTTGAGATCAACAAGGACTATGGAGTATGGGGAGTAATTCTCGTTGGTTCTCAGGATGGTTATGGGCCTGATAAGTGGAGGCCTATAGCTGTCGAAGCTGAAGAGTGGAAGGGTGGCGGTGGAGACGTTAATGCAGTGATAGCTGGAGTAGCTCCAAGAGTCTATGATCTATTAGCTCCAGAAGGATTCAAACCTACTCAAGAAGAACAATTAAACAGTTATGATGCTGAAAATAACAAGAGAGCAACAGTGAAAATGGTATTGTGGGTGAGGGGAGCTGAAGAAAAACCCACGGAAACTGAAACACCAACTGAGACAGAAACCCCAACTGAAACTTCTCCTACGACCACTTCACCAACAACAAGTTCTCCAACAGAATCCCCAACATCACCAACCGAGTCGCCAACAGAGACTGGTGGAATCTGTGGCCCAGCAGTATTCCTTGCACTACTCCTAACACCATTAGCATTAAGAAAAAAGAGGTGATTCATCCCCTTTTACTTTTTAATAATTCTTATAAGGCGTTAAATAAAATGAGAGAGGTGGCTAGAGATGGCTGAAGTTAAGCTTGAAGGGGTTTGGAAAATATTTGATGGTGTTGAGGCAGTTAAAGATCTTGATTTAAAAGTTAGAGATGGTGAATTCATGGTTCTTCTTGGGCCAAGTGGATGTGGGAAAACTACTACTCTTAGGATGATAGCTGGTCTAGAAGAGCCCACGAAGGGTAGGATTTTTATTGGAGAGAGACTTGTAGCAGATGCGGAGAAAGGTGTTTTTATTCCTCCTAAAGATAGAGACATTGCCATGGTTTTTCAAAGCTATGCACTTTATCCCCATATGACAGTTTACGACAATATTGCTTTTCCATTAAAATTAAGAAAGGTTTCCAAGCAGGAGATTGATGAGAGGGTTAGAGAAGTAGCAGAACTTCTTGGTTTAACTGAACTCTTGAAAAGAAAACCTAGAGAACTGTCAGGTGGTCAAAGGCAGAGAGTGGCCTTGGGTAGAGCAATTGTTCGGAAACCACAAGTTTTTCTCATGGATGAGCCATTATCAAATCTTGATGCAAAGTTAAGAGTTAGAATGAGGGCTGAGCTTAAAAAGCTCCAGCGTCAGCTTGGAGTAACCACCGTCTATGTTACACATGATCAGGTTGAGGCCATGACTATGGGTGATAGAGTTGCTGTCATGAATTTTGGTGTTCTTCAACAAGTTGGTTCACCTGATGAGGTATATAACAGACCGGCTAACGTTTTTGTCGGTGGATTTATTGGATCACCTCCAATGAACTTCTTAGAGGGTACGGTTACTCCCGATGGCTTTGTAAGCTTCGGGGCTTTCAAGTTAAAACTGCTTCCAGACCAAGTAAGAGCACTTGAAGAGTTGGGATATGCTGGTAAGGACGTTCTTTTTGGATTTAGGCCTGAGGATGTTTATGATGCATTGTTTGCTCAAGTGAAGATTCCTGGAGAGAATATGGTTAGGGTTAAAGTAGATATTGTTGAGAATTTAGGTGGAGAAAAGATTGTTCACTTAAGAGTTGGGGATTTAAGCTTTATTGGTAAATTCCCTCCTGAATCTTTGGTTAAGGAGGGACAAGAGGTCGATGTTGTTTTTGATATGAAGAAGATTCACATCTTTGATAAGAGAAGTGAAAAGGCAATATTCTGAAAAGTTTTTTAACCTTTCTTTTTCTTGTATTTTTCATGAGTTTTGAGGAGATAGCTATATTTTTAAATGATAGACACCCAAAAGGAAAGCTAATAGAGGTAGGAGTGGGATTTAACTTTAAAGTTGCCTTAAAACTAAAAAAGCTAGGAAGAGAGATTATCGTTGTAGATTGGAATCCAAAAGCTGTTAAAAAAGCCAAAGAACTTGGTCTTAAGGCATGTATTGACAATATATTCTCTCCTAACTTAATCATCTATAGAGATGCTGAGGTAATATATTCAATTCGACCGACTCCAGAGCTTATTAAACCCATTTTAGAATTAGGAAAAACCCTGAAAATCCCAGTATATATTGTTCCATTTTCTCTTGATGGCATGCCAAGATTTTTGAAGCTTGAAAACTATAGAGGAATTCCTATATATGTATGGAACCCTCATCAAAAAGATATATAAAGCAAGTTCCAACATTAGCATGGTGGTGACATGAGACTATTTGGTACAGCGGGAATTAGGGGGCCTATTCATTCAAAGATCACACCAGAGCTTGCTTTAAATGTTGGAAAAGCTCTCGGGACGTATATCGACAAGGGGACAGTGGTAGTTGGTAGAGATGCTAGGACATCAAGTATAATGCTTGAAAATGCCTTAGTGAGTGGACTGCTAAGCACAGGGATTGACGTACTCAGAATAGGTTTTGTGCCAACTCCAATGTTAGCATGGGCTACTAACAAGCTTGGAGATGCAGGAGTCATGATAACCGCATCACATAATCCGCCAAGTGATAATGGTATCAAAGTGTTCAATGAAAAGGGGATTGAATTCTTTTTAGAACAGGAAGAAGAGCTGGAAGAAATTATATTCTCTCAGAGTTATAAAAAAAGCCCGTGGGATCATATTGGGACGGCAAGGGACTTGAATCTAAAAGACCAGTACATTGATGAGATATTGGGATATGTAAATCACGAAACCAAGCTTAAAGTACTCTTGGACATGGGCAATGGGGCTGGAAGCTTAATAACTCCCTATCTGCTGAGAAAAATGGGGGCGAAGGTTGTAACTTTGAATGCTCATCCTGATGGATATTTTCCCGGTAGAAAATCAGAGCCAAGATATGAGAATATTGCCTACCTAAGTAACCTTGTAAGGGAACTTGGATTTGATCTTGCAATTGCTCAAGATGGTGATGCAGATAGGATAGCGGTTTTTGATGAAAAAGGGAACTATGTAGAGGAAGATACTTTGATAGCTTTGTTTGCACGGTTGTATGCTCAGGAACACAAAGGTGGTAACATAGTGGTCTCAATAAACACATCTTTTAGGATAGACAAAGTAGTTGAAGAGGAAGGAGGAAGGGTATACCGGGTTCCATTGGGGCAACTACATGATGGAATAAAGAAATATAATGCCATATTTGCATCAGAGCCTTGGAAGTTCATTCATCCAGAGTTTGGGTTATGGATTGATAGCTTTGTTACAATTGGATTGCTTTTGAAGATAATAGATCAAGAAGGCAAGCCTTTCTCTGAAATAATCAAAGATATTCCAAAGTATTATCTAATCAAAAAGAATGTTAAGTGTCCTGAAGAAATAAAGTATCAAGTTGTAGAAAAAGCAAAAGAACAGTTGCAGGAGCTTTTAAGTGATCAGATCGAGGAGGTAATAACAATTTCTGGAATGAGGTTAAATCTTAAAGATGGCTCTTGGGTACTTGTAAGGCCAAGCGGAACTGAACCAAAAATAAGAGTTGTCGTTGAGGGGATTACAGAAAAAAGAAAGGAAGAGCTCTTTAATTTAGCATATAACTTAGTTACTCGGCTCGTTTTAGAGTTCTCTGGCCGGTCGAAGGGTTCTTAATTTTATATCTTTTCTTTCCATCTTAACTTTAAACCCTTCTTTTGCAATTAGAGTTTTCACTCCGGTGACGTTTTCTATAAATTTGGCTTCTTTATAGGGGTTTGCAAAATGCATTTTCATTCCTATATGACTCATGATCAGCATTTCTGGTTTTTGTTTCATGTCTTTTAGCATATAAATTGTATCTTCAGTACAGAGATGATAGGGTATCTTCATGTTTGTTGGTCGTGTAACTGAGGCAATTAGTAATCTGACTCCATTATATATCTTTTTTAAATCATCAAAATATTCTGTGTCGGGGATATATCCAATTTTCCCGAACCGTGTTTTTAATATGAATCCTATAGCAGTAGGATCTGAATGTATTGTAGGGGTTATTGTCATTTCGTCTTCTCCAAGTTGTATTCTCTCTCCTGGGTTGGGAATATGGATTTCTTCTAAGGAATCTAAATGATACTTGGAAATTGCGGGAGTATGTTCATCATCCCCATAGACAACACTTTTTGAAGCTATTAGGGTGCCACGTCTTTTTGTAACTCCTACAGTCATTCCTTCTACCATAATCTCCGAGTCATTACAATGATCTGTATGTCTGTGAGAAACAAAAAGCACATCTATCTTTCTCGGATCTATTTTATACCTCCATGCACGTACTAGAGCTCCTGGTCCTGGATCTACATAGATTCGCTTGCTGGTATTAATAAAAAACCCGCCAGTAGGGCGAAACTGTGTTATTGTGATAAATCTCCCGCCGCCACTGCCTAGAAAGATTATCTCAACCAATTTACCTCCCTCCGCTTTTTAGCGATATTAATAGTTATAGTAATCGTGTATATAAGTTCTATGGAAATTCTTTGATTAATTGATGAACATTACTTCACATATAATTTCATCGTTGCAGTATTTTAGACATTTTTGCATATTATTATTGTAATATGGTCCAATAATTTATATTGATGTGATATTCATATAACCGAAAGTATTTTATATAAGCCAGATATATCCTAAGTGCCAATAAAATGCGGAGGTGTCCAGTGTGGAGTTTAAACCATACGTTCCACCTGAGAAATCTTTACCAGAATATACAATCAAGGCGTTTATTTTGGGAATAATTCTCTCCATAATTATGGGTGCAGCAAATGCATACCTTGGTATGTATGCGGGTATGACTGTTAGTGCTAGTATTCCGGCAGCAGTTATATCTATGGCAATATTAATGGCGTTCAAGGACAGGAATATCCTTGAGAATAACATGGTTCAAACAGCAGCTTCAGCAGGTGAATCCTTGGCAGCAGGAGTTATATTTACATTTCCAGCGTTAGTGGTTTTGGGAACATACACAGAGTTTCCTTACTGGTTAATCACAATCATAGCGGCGTTAGGTGGTTCACTAGGTGCTCTCTTCACAATAGTGATTAGAAGAGCATTTATAGTTGAGGAGAGGCTCCCCTATCCAGAGGGTACAGCTTGTGCTGAGGTCCTTATTGCAGGAGACAAAGGAGGCTCTCATGCAAAGCCAATTTTTGTTGGTGGTATTTTTGGCGGTCTTTACAAACTCTTAGGAAGTTCTGGTCTATGGGCCCCAGCTGTTGAAACTGCCAAATTTGTTGGTAGGAGAGTCTTATATTTAGGAAGTGATCTCTCAGCGGCCCTCTTGAGTGTTGGATATATTGTGGGGTTAAATATTGCCTTCTTAGTTTTCTTAGGTGGTGCAATTGCATGGTTCATTGCGATTCCACTCTATGTAGCTAAAACTGGAAATCCAGATGGGCTTAGTGCCTTGGATCTTGCATGGGTAACATGGAGTACTAAGATAAGGTATATGGGAGTTGGCGCAATGGTCGTTGGTGGCCTATGGAGCCTTATAAAACTCAGAGGGCCAATCTCAAGAGGTATAAAAGCTGGACTTGAAGCAACTAAAAGAAAGCAAAGTGGTGAAATAATCCTTAGAACTGAAGAAGACATGCCAATGACCACAGTACTCATGTTAATAGCAGCATTTGTAGTGCCATTGTTCCTTCTATATGCCAACTTAATAGATTCTGTCGGGATAGCAGCCGTTATGGCAGTCATAATGCTTATTGTCGGGTTCTTCGGAAGTTCTATTGCCGGATACCTTGCTGGTGTTGTAGGATCATCAAACAACCCAGTGTCAGGTATTACAATAATGAGTTTGCTTTTCACTGCACTAGTTCTTAAGGCTCTTGGGCTTAGCGGGCCAGAGGGTATGACTGCCACAATTCTCGTAGCAGCAGTAATTTGTACGGCAGCTGCTATTGCTGGAGATACTATGCAGGATTTAGCAACAGGACATATTGTTGGTGCAACTCCAAAGAGACAGCAGGTCTTTGAGGTAGTTGGAACATTTACAGCTGCCTTAGTCATGGCTCCAGTACTTAACCTTCTGATAAAGGCTTATGGTATTGCTGGGACTCCTACAGCTAAAGAAAATGCTTTAGCAGCACCTCAAGCATTCCTCATGGCCAAAGTTACAGAGGGTGTATTTACCGGAACTCTTGAGTGGAACATGGTCTTCATTGGTGCTGCAATTGCCATAGCCCTAATAGTACTCGATGAGATTTTGGCTATGAAAAACTCAAAGTTCAGAACTCCAGTTATGCCCGTTGCTGTAGGAATTTATCTTCCCTTGAGCTTGGGCGTCCCAATATTCATTGGTGGTCTTTTAAGATGGCTTGTGGGAAGAGCCAGAGGAAGCAAAACAGAAGAAAAACCAACCGACGCAGGAGTCCTTGGAGCAGCTGGGTTGATAGCTGGAGAAGCATTGATGGGTATATTCTTCGCAGGGTTAATAGTAGCAAACAAAGCTCCCTCAATTGGTTTCAGCAGTGATATCATTGGAGTAGTCTTCCTTGGTATTATAGCAGTGTGGCTCTTCCTTACTGGCAAGAAAGAAGTTGAATGAATTCTTTTCTCTTTTTTATTGTTTAACAAAAATCACTTTAAAGATTGTGAGAAATTAAAGGTGGTGATGTGGATGAATATTGCAGCTGTTTCTAAAGAAATAGAGACTCTTAGAGATGAAATGGTGGAAACACTAATAGAACTCATAAAAATCCCCGCAATTAGTCCTGATAGTGATGGGGAGGGAGAATACGATAAGGCAATGAAACTTCTTGAAATAATCAAAGACTGGCCGTTTGACAAGATTGAACGCTATGATGCTCCAGATAAGAGGGCCAAAAATGGTGTTAGGCCAAATATCTTGGCATACTATTATGGAGAAAAGGGTGAAGAGAGCCCAAGATTATGGATTCTCACTCATCTAGATGTTGTTCCACCTGGAGATTTGAGTAAGTGGACTGTCACAAAGCCATTTGAGCCTGTAGTGAAGGATGGCAAAATTTATGGACGAGGCAGTGAAGACAATGGCCAGAGTTTAGTTGCATCTCTTTACGCTGTTAGAGCATTAATGAACCTTGGGATAAGACCTAAGAGAACTATAATATTGGCTTTTGTAAGTGATGAAGAAACTGGTAGTAAGTATGGATTAGAGTGGTTAATGAAAGAACACCCAGAACTCTTTAAAAAGGATGACCTTGTTTTAGTGCCGGATGGTGGAAATGAAGAGGGAACATTTGTAGAAATAGCGGAAAAAAGCATTCTCTGGATGAAAATTAAAGTTAAGGGTAAACAAGTTCATGCAAGTATGCCTGGGTTAGGATTGAATGCCCATCGTGTTGCTCTTGATTATGCAAAAGAGCTTGACGAGTTTCTCCATGAGAAGTATAACGCAAAAGACAATCTGTTTGATCCACCAGAGAGCACTTTTGAGCCCACAATGGGAGGTAATCCAAGCGATGCACCAAACATAGCTCCAGGGGAGCATGAGATAGTCTTTGATTGTAGAGTTTTACCACAATATGCTTTGGATGATATCTTAAGTGATGCTAAAAACCTTGCTAGAGAAATTGAAGAAAAATACAAAAAGGAAGTAAATGGCGAGGTTTTACCAAAAATTGAGTTAGAAGTCCTTCAGAGACTAGATGCACCAGAACCCACCCCAAAGGATAGTGAAATAGTCAAACTTCTTCAAAAAGCCATAAAGGAGCTTAGGGGCAGAGAAGCTAAAATTGGAGGTATTGGTGGAGGAACCTTTGCAGCTTACTTTAGAAAACTTGGAATTCCAGCGGTTGTTTGGGCTACGTTAGACGAAAGAGCGCATCAACCTAATGAATACGCAAAAATAGATAACATGATTGAGGATGCAAAAATAATGGCTCTATTGGCTCTTCTTTGATATTCTCATCATTTAATCTTAACCTTTAAATTTTTCTTAGTTAGATTTATCTTATAAAAACGGAGGATGTTAATCCATGCCTGGGTGGAAAGATGGAAAATTGGGCCTTCCAGTGAGAGAAGCAATTAAAATTTTCCCAGAACTTGGAAAATATATTGATAGTAGGGGTAGGCTAGATCTTTCAAATAGGAAAGCTAGGATTTTATATAATAAAGCTGTTGCAAAGGCAGTTTTTGATATTGACATAGAATATCACCCCAATGGACTTATAACTACTCCAATCTCGAGGTTTATATTTCTAAAGACTTTTCTTAGAGGAGGAGAAAGAGTCTTGGAAATAGGGACTGGACATTCAGCTTTGATGGCAATTATGGCAAGCAAATTGTTTAATTGCAGTGTTTGGGCGACTGAAGTAAATGATGAGTTTTTTGAGTATGCTAAAGCCAATGTCCAAAAGAACAACGCTAAAGTTAAACTGATTAAAAGCAATGGCGAGGTAATCGAGAGATTAATCCCAGAAGGAGAGAAATTTGATATAATATTCTCTGCACCTCCTTATTACGAGAGACCAACAAAGGGTGTTTTAACCCCAATTGAGGGGATTGGTGGGGGAGAATATGGAGAAGAATTTGCCGTAAGAATTCTAAGAGAAGCAAGGGAATACATGACTGAGAATGGTAAAGTTGCGCTTTTCCTTCCGGATAAACCAAGTTTGCTAAAATCTATTATCTCAAAGGCGGAGGAACTCAGTTATCTTCCAAAGGACATAAAGTTCAAAGTAGGCACGAGGTGGAGGCACTCACTAATTTTCTCTAGAGAGTAGAAACCCTTATATCTTGGAATTTCTATAAGCTCATGGCAGATGAGGAGAAAGCACCTCCACTGAGTATTGCGATGAAGAGACGCCCACGGTCTGATGCCGAAATAAAATTAAGGGAATATCACTTCATATCCTCTACGTGAAGAAACAGACATTTCAGGTACTCTGTATCTTTTGAGGCCATTAAAATTGGGTGATCTGGGGCTTGAGTTCTATAGGGCTCTACCATCTTTAGGAATTTACCCGCTTTTGCCGCAGCTGCTATTACCATATCCTTAAACATTTGCATGTCAACGTGTTGGGAGCAGGAAGCCGTTACCAGAATGCCTCCGTCTTTAACAAGTTTCAATCCCTGATAATTTACGTTGAAGTATGCCCTGAGACCTCTTTTTAAGTCCTTTTCATGTTGTACAAATGCGGGAGGATCCAGTATAACTATATCAAACTTTTCTCCTTTCTTTTGCATTTTCTCCATAATGCCAAATGCGGAGCCCACTAAAAAGTCCATCTTATCCTCTACACCATTTAGCTTGGCGTTTTCTTTTGCTTGTTCTATTGCAGCAGGGGATTTGTCTACCGCAACAACTTTTTCGGCACCTGCAACTGCAGCGTGGATAGCAAAACCCCCTGTATAAGTAAATACATCAAGGACTCTTTCTCCACCCTTTATGTATTTTTCCAAAGCGATTCTATTTTCTCTTTGGTCTAGGAAAAATCCTGTTTTTTGGCCTCTCATATCAACAATAAATTTGGCTTGGCCTTCTTCAATAATGGTACGATATTTTTCTTTACCAAGAAGAACTCTTTCTATTTCTGGTAGGCCTTCCCTTCTCCTTGATCGTCCAGTATTTTTCTCAAATATTGTTTCGATTTCGGGCTCAACTTCGAGAATAGCTTCTGCAACATCCATTTTGAATCTTTCCATCCCAGCACTTGAGATTTGGAGAGAGGCTATATCATTAAATCTATCAACAATCAAACCTGGAAGGTAATCTGCTTCACCATAAACCATTCTGTAGGCTGTGTTATATCCTAAAATGTTTTTTCTGTACTCGTTTGCTTTTCTTATGCGCTCTTTGAAAAGCTCTTTATTAATTTCAGTATCTTTGTCTTTTGTGAGTAGACGGATCATGATATTTGAGTTCGGATTAGCAAAGCCTTTACCTAAAAATTTCCCTCCTCTTGAATAAACTTCCACAACATCTCCTGGTTTGATCTCGCCTTCAGTTCTCACTATACCTTTTTTGAAAATTATCATCGCACCTTTTTCAATTGCCCTGTAAGCTTGAGCATCGATGTATACTTTTGCCATTATGACTCACCCTTCTAAAGTTGAGACGATAGGTATTTAACTCTTGAGCTCTATATATTATACTGGTGAGTTCTATGAACTTTGAAGTAATAAAAGAGTTTCTGGAAATGATTGGGGCAGGTTATACGGAGGTAGAGGGGGAAATACATTTAGAACCAGAGGTTTTTTATGAAGTTTGGAAATATATCGGCCAACCAGAAATTAAAATGTATATTGTAGAGGATGAGATAGTAGAACTTGGCTCATATGATCCGCCCCAAATGAAATATACTGGAGCAAAGGTTATTAAAATAAAGAAAGCATATTTTGAGACTCTTGATGGGGTTAGAGTCGTTACGGACTTAGTTGAGTTTCAAAAAATACTAAAAGAGAAGAAAGAAATGTCTTAAGGTTTCTGGTCCTATTTTATCATTATTTTCAACATTAGTACTCCCATACAAGTTGTTCTTTTTACTTTTAAGATAAGGGTTGTAGTTCCAAGTATAGTTGCCACTCCAAGCACCCCTATCCCTAATAGGCCATCAAAGTAGAAAGAGCCAGCTATTATAAAGGACAATATTGAAATATTGAGAAGTTTGTAGTTTATCTTCTCTATTAATCTTCCTACCTTTTTGGAAATTAAGAGTCCATACAAATTGACAACACTTCCAACGGTTATTGTTATAATAAGCAATATGACAAATTCTTTGGAGTTTAGGGGATAGTAGTGATTCTTTATTAGAACTAAAATCCCATTTCTAGTTTTTCCAGTAGCATAAAAATTTGCTAAGCCAAATATGAAATTGGCAGTATTAACTGAGAATGAAATTGTTAAAAAGGCTCTTTCATCTTTAGATAGGAAACTTCCCAATAGCGCTGCTTGAGAAGATGTGAATGTGGGCAAAAGGGAAGCGAGCATGCCAAATAATGTTCCGAGGAAGGAATACCTCAAGAAATGTGTTTTTGAGAGTAGAATCTCACTTTCTCCTGGGGTTATTTTTTCATTATTTTTCAAAGAAAACAAGATAGCTGGAACACCAAACAACCCTACAAACAAGTGAAAATAAGGTTCTTTAAGAGGTAACTTATCACTAATAATTCCCAATATTCCAGCCATGCAAAATATAATAAGTGCATACACTTTTTTCATACCTTTTTCGGAGAATATGATTAAACCTGCTAATAGGAATACAAAAATTCTTCCCACTGTTGGAGTGTAATATGGGGCCACCCAAAGATATATAGGAAGAAAAGTTAGAGAGAATAAAACTGCTAGAAAACTTGTTTTTAGTGAAATATTCACAACCTCAAGAGCTCTCCCCTGGAGGGCCAGCCTATGAGCTGGAAGAATACTTAAGGCAGTATCTTCCTCTGGAATTCCAAAAAATGTTGAGGGAAATGCATCTAGGAAAGTATGGGTTAGACCCATAGTATAAAGAAACACGACGTACAAAAATCCTTCCATTATGCTATCCATACTCCCTATAATTGAAGCTAAGGTGTTTACATGTAGAGCAGGCGTTAATCCAGTAATGGTCCCAGCCAAAATTCCTAAGAATACTTCTCTAAGCATAATTCATCCCCTGAGGGGATTTCAAAAGCTGGCATTCCTCTATAAGTAGAATGGAATCCAAATGCAGTTATGGTTAGATTTTCGTGTAAAGACACCCCTAGAGACTTTGGGAGTTTTAATAGGATCCAGCATTTCCCATTAGTTATGTTGGCTATGCTAAAACCATTGGCGTATGTTTTTATCCAGCTTACCCTTCCATGGATTTTGCTTGGGATGTTGGGGAGGGACTGACAAATGGAATTTGATAATTTTTTTCTTGGTATTTTCACTCGACACTCAATGCAGTAAAGAGAGTTTTTTCGTCTTATGGCTTTAAATTCAATGATGTCTCCTAATTTAGCAGAAAACCCATAAAGCTTCAGGGAAGTACAATTTAATTTTAGATATCTAGTGGATTTGGTAACTTGGCACACTCCATAAGCAATGTCTCCTATATTCTCTTTCCCAATTTCTGTTATGTTGGGTTTTCCAAGGAATTTTATATCAGAGTTATCCTCCACATAGAGAGTGAGAGTAGAATAAAGTTTTGCAATGCCTGTGATCTCTACAATATCACCAATTTTTAGTTCAGTTTTGTAAGGTAGGTAAACTTTGATTTCTTCGCTTCCGTTCCATATTGTGGAGGGGTTTCTATTATCTAACACAACCCCTTTGATGACAAAAGGCATGTTGTTTTCGGGTCTCTTCGGAAATCCCTCTTGAGCATATCTGACTACGTAGAATTTTTTTCCATAGAATAGACCGTCAACTTTTACTATCTCTCCTTTAGAGACATTTAAACATTTGTTTAATTTTATTCTCTCAGGAAGTAGAAGATAGCAGGCACTTCCCTTCCAGAAAGTCCCGTTGAGTGTTTCTAGGGGCAATAATTCTGGAGAGACTTCTATGACTTCAAAAACATCTATTGTACTTTTTGAAGAGTCAATAGTCTTTCCCATGACCTTATATACTTTATTTGGTTCTAGGCCCTTGTGTATTATGATAGTTTCAGTTCCATTATAGAGCACGCTGAAGTCCCCTTTTGAGTAAACACATAGACCAATAAATTGGGCAATATCTTCTTTCTCGGCCTCATTTGGAGTGATTGCTGTTATTTTTTCTGTTCCGATATAATGGAGCAGAGCAAGGGATAGAAAGGAGAGGATAATAAACACTATTTCAAGTTTTTTTAATTTAACCATGGTAGATAGTAATCCCTATGTCTTAAAAATCTTACTCTTGAAAGGTAAGAGAGCAAAAAAACAAATAATGTGTAAAATAAAAGTACACCTATTCGATTTTAAGAACAATCCCCCTGTCAGTTATGTCGTAGGGGACCCAAGAAAGGAGATGCCTGGTTCTTCTCATCCCGTAGACTCTGAGATATCTTTGAAGGGTATGATTTTCCTCAAAGAGCCTCATTTCAATTATTCCGTCCACTATTGCCTTGATTATTGTCTCCACTTGGGGTTCTTCCACGCCGGAGTTCATTTCTATTATCCACACCTGTTTGTTCTTGTGAGAAAATGCCTTTAAGTCTTCTAAAAATTTGTATATCTCTTTTTTTTCAGTCTCGAAGAACATGGGGGTTAGAGATGAGATTATTCCTACTGTGAGAGGTTCTTCATTGTGTGGATTATTTAAAAGAATCCTTGTTGTGGTATCTTTAATTATGTCTATTATCTGACTAGTGTCCCTGATATCGGGAATTGCTTCCTCCGTAAAAGAAAATTTAGGACCCCCCCTGATTCTCTGAGTGTATGCATCTAAAAGGTGTAGCCTTTCATTTAAATGTGTAATAAAATTCCACCCGAAATCTAGGGCATTACTTATGAATTCATAACGAGGAATGTCTACAAGGAGGCTGATTACATTGGCTCCGGAAATCAGCTGATTGTATATAAATTGGCTTATAAATGTTGTTTTGCCTGATTTGGGGTCCCCTATGAGGAGAACAACGCTACCTCGCGGAATCCCCCCCATTAATAAGGGGTCAATGATGTTTGTAGGAATCCGTTCAACTTTCTCTTCTAGCTCTGATCTGGCTAGTGGATTGTGGTATGGATTCAATTAAAACTCCCTCCCTTAATAAATCTCTCCACTTGGATAGACCACGACTCCTTTGTTAGTTATTTCGAATGGGTATTTTCTCATTGAATGCCTGGTACCACGCATCTTCCTGACTAATAGGTATCTCTTTAGTTCTATGTTCTTCTCTTGAAGATCAAGAAGCACGACACCTCTAGAAATGTATTCTTCTATTCCATATTTGCTAATTTTACCTCCTTTAGGGTCGGGAGCCTCAGTTGTTAGAAGAGTTGTCACTCCCATCTCAAGGAGGATTGTGTTGAGTTTTAATAAAACTCCTCTAATTTCTCTTTCATCCTGGAGTCTAAATGCTATTGAGGGAATTGAGTCAATGACAAGTCTTTTTGCATTTATTGCTTTAACAACCCGATATATGTATCTTAAAAAGCTGTCGACATTTATAGTGTCCTCTAGTACAAATTTTTCCTCAGAGGGAATACCAGAAATAGAACTAACGCCATCCACTATGGCTATGAGCCCTTGTTTTTCATATTTCTCAAGATCCCATCCAAATTGGCCCATTTCTCTCCTAATATCTTTGGCTCTCTCCTCTAATGTGACAAAAACACCGGGTTCTCCATACTCCTCTGCTCCTTTGTAGATGTATTGGGCGACGAATGTTGTTTTTCCTGTACCAGTACTCCCTGTGATAAGGACGGTGGATTCTTCGGGGAAACCTCCTCCTATTAGATCGTCAAACCCCGGTATCCCACTTTTAACTCTTTTAGTTGGAAACGAGTTGGTCATAATTCCCACCTTGCAGTCAACTTAATTTGTTTCTAACTATTAAAGTTATTTAATATGAGAATATAAGGTTTTTGGAAATTTACTCATATTTGCTGACACTCATTGGAATATTTCTAATATTTTAATTGTTTTTTATAAGCCTAGGCAACAAAAGAGTTTTATTCTAATGTGAGCATTAATAGGAGGTGGGTGGATGTTAGATCCGTTTGGAAAACATGCTCAGGAGATATTAAAAGAATTTGGAAGTATTAATGATCTATTAGAAGTTATTCCGAATTATATTGGTATTGATATGGCATTAGAACGGGTCAAATGGTTAAAAAGTGGGAAAGTTCCTCAACATGTTCTGAGACTTGATGAATGGAAGGACTTGACAAGCTTCTACGCCCTGTTGGGAGCGTTAGCGTTTTCTCCATATGGCTTAGAGATGGAACTTGTTAAAGAAGCAAATTTGAGAATCTACCTAGCAAAGATAGAAAAGTCGAGAAATTTTGCGGAACTAGCATTACCCCTGGAAAAGGTGCAGAGGGATGAACTTCCCAGAAAAGACAGAACCATACTTGAAAAAAGTTTACATGAAGAACTACCGTCTGAGGAGAAGGAGAAATACCTTCTGCAGTACAAGATTGCATTAAAAGATTTTTTAATGCTTAATGAGGATTCTCTCAAAGGCTTTTATATAAGACGGGGATACGTGTACCTTAATAGATCTCAACTCATTGAGCTGTGGAAAAAAAGCTTTGAAAGGAATATGGAGAGGGCAGTTAACATACTCTATGAAATTCGAGAGGAACTACCACAATATTACATGGAATTGTATTCGGGGCTAAGTGAAATTGCTAGAGAGAGGTTTAAGGAGAGGCTTGAGAGACTTGGAAGTGCAACAGCCCAGCCACTACGTTTTGAGCTCTTTCCTCCTTGTATTAAGATAGTTTTAAATGGTGTACCCAGTGGTTTGAGAAACTATGGAATAACAGTCCTTTTGACCTCCTTTTTGAGCTACGCTAGAATATGCCCAAATCCCTCTAAGAGAGATGTTAAAGTAAAAGACTGTATAAAGGATTTAAAAGTCATCAAGGAAGAGATTTTACCTGTAATAGTCCAAGCGGGTAATAGGTGCAGTCCACCATTATTTCAAGATCAACCAAATGAAATTAAGAATATATGGTACCATCTTGGCTTTGGGTATACTTTGGAACCGAGTTTAGAAGATAGTGGGAATTCTACTTGGTATTTCCCTCCTAACTGTGAGAAGATACGGGCCAGCGCTCCTCAACTTTGTAAGCCTGATAGGGATTGCAGGTATATTAGAAATCCCCTCACGTATTATCTGAGGAAGCTCTACTTAGAAAGTAAAAAAGAAAAATCAACGGGGGAGAACAATGAGTGAACTCTTTAGAGAGATGAGTAAAGGAGAGAGGACAAAATATTATTCAGAGGAATGGAATGTACGGAAGATACCCTCCTTCATACTTAAAACTCTTGAAAATAGGGAGTTTGGCTTTGATCATACTGGGGAGGGCCCTAATGATAGAAAAAACGTGTTCTACCATATAAAAGATTTAGAGGATTACATAAAGATAACAGCCCCCTATTCGATCTATTCAAGCGTTGCTCTTTATGAAGAACCGAGAAATATGAAAGGATGGCTAGGAGCGGAGCTTGTTTTTGATATAGATGCAAAAGACTTGCCCCTGAAAAGATGCAATCATGAAACAGGGAAAGTATGTCCAATATGTTTAGAAGATGCCAAAGAGCTCACTAAAGATACTTTCATTATACTAAAGGAAGACTTTGGATTTGAGAATGTTCATCTTGTTTACTCAGGAAGAGGATATCACATAAGGGTTTTAGATGATTGGGCACTTAGTCTAGATTCAAAAGCAAGGGAGAAAATTTTAAATTATATTTCCAGTGCTGAAGAGATTGCTTTTGAGGATCTTCAAGAAAGGAGAATATTATTATCTTCTGGGTATTTCAGAGTATTTCGATTTAGATTTGGGTATTTCATTAAGCGTGTTTCTGAGTATCATTTGAGAAACATTGGTCTAAATAGGCGACAAATTGAACAGATACTCGAAAAGAAGGAGAATATATATAGGGATTTTGTAGAGAAAGGCATGTTAACTGCATTTCCTCGAGGAGTAGGATACAGAACACTTCTGAGACTTTTTAGTCTGTCAACTACTTTTTCTAAAGCTTATTTTGATGGTAGAGTTACGGTAGATATTAAACGGATTTTAAGACTTCCCTCATCTCTACATTCAAAAGTGGGTCTTATAACTACATATATTGGGAACAATGAAAAGGATCTCGAAAAATTTGACCCATTTAAAAACGCGGTACCAAAATTCAGAGAAAAAGAAGTCAAAGAGGCGTATAAGCTCTGGGTGGAGAAGTTGGAGGAGTAAGCATGCTTCAGGGTAGGGCTAAAATAATATTCTCGATGTTGATATGGGGCAGTGTAGGGGTTTTTGCTCGATACTCTGGATTAGATGGTTTAAAATTGGCCTTTTATAGAGTTCTTTTAGGGAGTATACTCCTTATTTTGATACATTCATTGAAGAATGCTGGTTGGATTAAGGGAGCTTTTTTAAATGTGAGACCTAAGATTGGTTTGGTATTTCTATTGGGGTTTGTTTTGGCTTTAAATTGGGTATTTTTCTTCTCCGCAATTATGTATACTGACATAGCCAAGGCGACTCTTATCTATTATTTGGCGCCTATAATAGTAGTTATACTATCTTCAGTGTTTTTGAAAGAGAACATTACAAAAATAAGGATAGTTCTAGTATGTTTGGCTTTTTTAGGGGCTTTTTTAATAGGAAGCCAAACAGAGATGTCCCTTGGAAATAAGGACTTTGTTGGAATAATATTTGCTTTTTTGGGCGCAATTTTTTATGCGAGTGTAACTATTTTGGGTCGATATCTTAGGGAGATTGATAGTTCCAATCTAACATTTTTTCAGTTATTTTTTGCCACGTTGATTCTTTTTCCTGTTCTAGTGAGTGTAGGAGATTTCCATGTTTCTTTAAACTCTTTCGTAGTGGTTATTTTTATAGCAATTATTCATACCGTTTTTGCACTTTTTATCTACATGGACGGCCTTAAAGAAGTTGAAGCTAATGAAGCAGCACTCTTAAGTTATCTTGATCCACTAAGTGCAATAGTTTATGCAGCGATACTTCTAGGAGAAATACCAACATTTAGAACTGTTATTGGGGGTTCACTAATATTGGTGGCTTCGTTTTTAGATATGAAAATGAAGTGAGGGAGCTATAGCCCGCCTTCTGTAAAAATGGGGCATTCGACTAAGCGGCCCACCACGGGACTCCCACCGGGAATTCATCGTCCCTAGCTTGGCCTTGCACCCCGCGGGACGGCCGTTTCACCGTTCCCCCTCAAATCGTCTGCGGGTTAGCTCGGCCTTCGTTGCCGAAGGCCTTCACCGCTTTCATCCTCCTATTTGAGGGGACGTGTCGTTTCTGCGCCGTTGCCCTCCCTTTCGGGAGGTGCCTTACGACACCGCGGCCCCGGTGAGGTGGGCGGAACTTCCTCAGGCTTAATACCCGACAGCCCCAGCTCCCTCACTATTTAAGTTTAATAAAAGTAGAGTTATAAATATTTTGGACTATTTTTTCGGTAATTCTCTGTACTCTTTGATCTCGGGCTCTTTTGGTCTCTTGAACTTGCCTATGGGGGATCTTCTCTTGGGTTTTGGTCTCTCACGTCTTTTCTTTGAAGGTGCTGGTTTCAAATAGAGAATCAGTAATACTAAGAAGATTATTATGAGTAGTATGGCGATATATGTAAGAATATTTCTTTGTTGTGGGGCTGGAGTAGGAATAGTAGTGTTTGTTGTGGAAGTTGGAGGGGTTGATGACTGTGAGGAAATGGAAGTTGGAGGAGCAGGAGGTTTTATCTCCAGATTTCCACTGATCTTCTGTTCCTTACTATTCTGTATCAGGGAAAACTCGTAGTATATCTTCTCTCCTATTGGAAATTCCATAGTAATATTCACGTAATTTTTTCCTGGAGATAGAGATAAGTCTCTTGATCCTTTGTGAATAGTTTCATTGAGCCTGAAGAATCTATAGGATAATTTAGTGGCCACTTCCTTCGAGTTGGCATTGCTGAGTGTTATGGAAAACTGGACTGTTGCCTTATTCTCGTTTAAGGAAATCTCTTTGTATAGTATATTCTCGATTTGTGGGTATGCAAGTACATTGTAGGAGATGGATTCCTGATCAAGAGTTATTTTTCCAAAGCTAATTTTGCTTATGATTTTTTTGCTTCCTGGGGATAAAGAAGGTATCTCGTCTTGGATTATTGTACTTCCTTTTTCTATTTTGATAGCTTTTGTGGAGTTGTGTAAAAGCTCATTGTTGACTCCATAGACTTCTACAGTGTAATTAATTACAATGTCCCTTTCCGAAAACAGGGTTAGATATAGGGTATTTTTTTCATCTTCCATAACTTCTGTCTTTTCCAAAGAAATTGCTGTTAAATCCACTCCAAAGGTGATGTAAAAAACTTTTGAGAAAAGATATGTGCCTTTAGAATATTCTAACTTGTATATGAGTCTATATTCACCAGCTTGAAGGTCATATGGGATTGGGATCTCTACTTGAAGTGAGTTATCTCCTGGAGTCAGATTCATGGCTATATCTGTTTTAAGATATTGCTTTCCGTTTTTCTCTAAGTACGCTGTTCCGTTTATTGATACTGGAGAATTTTTGAGATTATGAACCGTAGAGTATATTACAATGGTCTCTCCGGTGAGTATTCTGTTTGTTTTAACTGACCGTTCTTTAACTTCAACAAAGGCCTCTTTGAACATTAGAGGTATATCTGTTATTTCAAGAGTAACTGGAATTTGTATAACCCTGAGATCCCCAGAGCTTAAAAATCCCCAAAGGACCATGAAAAGTGTATACGTTCCTGGTTTGACACTTTCATTTACATAAATTTTATACCTCAAAGTTCTTTCTTCTCCTGACTTCCAATATGTATAGAGAACACCAGTAGATAGAGGCTCTCCGTCGGGTTTGTATATTTCCAGTGTGATTCCAGAGACCTCGTTGTTTTTGGAATCCAAAACGTAATATCTGCGAAACGTCACAATTTGAAAGTCTTTATCTGCATTGTTTATCAACGTTAGAGTTCCTTCTTTGTAGTCTCCCGAAATCAGGACTATTTTTTCTTCTAGAGTTGAGAATAGGAGGGTTTGTGAAGATACCATAGATGTGATCAGTAGGAGTACTATAAGGACTATAAGTTTCCTTCGCATAAATCTCCCCCTATATAGTTAGTATCTCAACAAATATAAAACTTCACATTAAAAGTAGGAAAATTCCAAGCACAGTAAAACCTACAAAGAACAATAAGCTTGCTCTGTATAGTGGAAGTTTTGAAAATTGTCTCTTAACTAAAAGCGCTATGATAGTCAATAGAAGTCCATAAAATGATGCAAAAATTCCAAGGGCAATTTTAATCTCTACGTTGAAAATTAACATAATACCCAAAATAGCTCCAGCAAATACGGTTATCTGGGGGATTGTGAATAGATAATAGTTAAGTAATATTTTGTTATCATCCATCTTCTCTCACTCCACAATAAATGCGTAGGTTGTTGTAGTAGGAAGTTTTTTTCGTATTTTTGGTAATAAGTAACGAGGAAGGATTATTTCAGTTTTTTCCTCTAGCATATCGTAGTTCCCAAGAATTTTTTCAATGATCTTTACAGCGACTTTACCCCTTACTCTAAAATATCCGTGCCAGGTGGTGGTGATTTCGAGGATTATTGGAATATATAAGAACTCTCTTTCGTGTTCTTCGATTAATGAGAGGATGTACTCGAGTTCCTCTCGTTTAAAATAGTGAAACTGGCCATCTTTAAGTTGCACTTTTGGTTCTTCCTCTTTAAGCAGTTGGGAAAGTTTTTTCCTACTTTTTGGAAGATGTACATTCAAACGGGAAAGTTCTTTCTGTATAATTTCATCATCTTTGGGCATGTTTGAATTTTTGAAGGGAGAATAAAAAGGTTTTTCCTAAAATGCTATTGACATATATGTATCAAAAATATATGTGATCTGGTCTAGTTTTGTACATGAAAGTGTAACTCGGGATAGAAATTGCCATTTTGACAATAGTTCATTAGAAAAGCTTATATTAGAAATATTGTATAAAAATGCTGGACAATAATGAAAATATTATCATTAAGGTGGGGTAAAAATGAACGATATCAAATCCGTTGCAAGAGGGTTTTCGGGTAAACCACGTTTTCTCCAACTTGTTTTTGTGGATATAGATGGTATTGCTAAAGGTATGGAGGTGCCAATAGGGAGATACGAGGAAGTTATAACTGAAGGGATTTCATTTGATGGTTCATCAATTCCAGGATTCCAAGGAATAGAAGATAGTGATCTCACTTTCAAAGCAGATCCGGATACTTATGTGGAAGTACCGTGGGAAGGCGTGGCGAAGGTATTTGGATACATATACAAGGGCAATAAACCATATTATGCAGACCCGAGAAGAGTTTTGAAATCAGTCACTGAGGAGTTAGAAAAGGAGGGATTAACGGCATATATAGGTCCAGAGCCCGAGTTCTATTTATTTGAAAAAAACGGCTCATGGGAGCTCAAACTTCCGGATGGGGGAGGTTATTTTGATTTAATTAATCTAGACAAGGCAAGGGAGATTAAAAGGACAATAGCTCACTACATGCCATCCTTTAAGTTAATCCCAGAGGTTTTACACCATGAAGTGGGCCCCGGACAGCATGAGATAGATTTTCGATTTGCCGATGCCTTAACAACTGCGGATAATATAATTCGATTTAAGTATCTGGTGAAGGCTGTTGCAGAGAGTTATGGCCTTTATGCCACATTCATGCCAAAACCCCTTTTTGGAAAGCCAGGTAATGGGATGCACCTCCACATAAGTCTTTGGGAAGGGAACAGGAATATTTTCATTGGAGAAAAAGGGTTAAGTGAAGAGGCCCTTTACTTTATAGGGGGGATCTTAGAACATGCAAAGGCTTTAACGGCAATCACAAATCCAACTGTTAACTCGTATAAAAGATTAGTTCCAGGATATGAGGCACCCGTTTACATATCTTGGGGTTATGCAAACAGGAGTGCTTTAGTAAGGGTACCCGCATATAAAGGAAATGGTGCAAGAATTGAATATAGGTGTCCTGATCCGAGTGCGAATCCATATTTTGCATTTGCTGCAGTCTTGAAAGCTGGTATGGATGGAATAAAACAACAGATTGAACCCTTTGCACATGTGGAGGAAAATGTTTATGAATTAGACGAGAAAAAACGAGCTTTATTAGGAGTGGATACTCTGCCTTCAACCTTAGAAGCCGCACTTGAAGCTCTTAGAAAAGACAAGGTTGTTAAAGGTGCACTTGGTGAAGCATATCACAACTTCATTAAGTATAAAACGGAAGAATGGAAGAGCTATCAGGAATATTTGGAGAAAAGTGGGATACCAATGAATACAATAGAAATCACTGAGTGGGAACTAGAGAGGTATTTTTATGTTTGATCTTTTTCCTTTTCTTCGATGTGAAGAATGAGTGATCCTAAAATTATGAAAATTGCTCCTATTATCTGTTTTAATGTTAAGACTTCGTGGAATATCGAGTAGGCCAAAATTAAAGCCACCACTGGTTCTATCGTAGATATGATGGATGCTTTACTAACTTCGACTTCCTGAAGGGCTCTATTGTAAAGAATATATCCCAAGAATGTGGGAAAGAATGCAAGCCCGAATAGGTATGGGATAGATTCATAGGGTACTTTAAAATTAGAAAATGGGGCTAAAAATAATGCTCCAAAACCGATCGTGTAAAGGAGAGCCTCTTCTGGTCTTTCACTTTTTACAGCAATTTTAGCCAAAATACCATAAAGTGCATATGTTAATCCAGAGAGCAGGCCTAACACTGTAGCGATCTTGTTACCATTCCAATGATCAAGGTTCACAACTAAGAGGATTCCAAATATCGCCATGAGTAGCGCTAAAAGTTTTGTTGTGGTTATCTTCTCTTTAAATAGGAGATATCCTAAGATGGTTGAATAAATGGGAGCGGAATACAGAAGAAGGACTGCGAAAGATACAGAGGAAATCTTTACTGTATAAAAGTATAGAATGTAAAACAGAAACACTGCAAAAAAACCGTAGAATGCGTAGAATGGCAGTCTGTACCTCTTTATTTGGAAACCATTTGAGTAGTTGTATGCTAGGAGGAGGGAAAATGCTATCAATGCTCTATAAAAGGTTATAGTAAATGGATCCAGATTAAACTGGTAAAGCAACTTTGCAAAAATTCCAAGAGTGCCCCACATACTTGCAGCTAAAAAAACTAAAAAATAGCCTCGTTTCAAGTCGTTACCTCCTTAAATTTCTGGCCCTACTGGAAGTCTGCGTTTATGTTCACTTTTTAGGATTAATGATTCTACATATTCCACTTTTTCATGGGGGATATTTAGTTCTTCTGTGATTTTTTCTTTCTCCATCTTCAAGTCGATCAGTCTGTACAGAATCTCATCTAATTGTCTATATGTTATTCCCAGCTCGTCTTCGTCGCTCTGTCCTTCCCAAAGCCCTGCACTTGGTTTTTTATTTATTATTCTTTCTGGAACTCCTAAGACTTTTGCAATTTTCCAAACCTCTGTCTTGTATAAGTTAATTAGCGGAGCGTAATCGCTTGCTCCGTCACCCCACTTAGTGAAATAGCCGGTCAAGAACTCACTTTTGTTTGACGTTCCTAAAACAAGGTAATTTCTAGAGTTTGCATGAGCATAAAGGAGAATCATTCTGGTTCTTGCCATCAAGTTTCCCCTGGAGACAGGATCCAACTCAAATCCCAAGCTCTTTTCAATTTCATCTACAATGTTTTTTATGGATATGACTTTGTACTTTATTCCAAGGGTTTTGCAAACTAAAATGGCGTCATCAAGGTCTTTGTTTTTATAATATGGCATTATGAGCCCTAAAACTCGCTCCTTTCCTAGCGCATTAACGGCAAGATATGTTACAGTTGCACTGTCTACTCCACCGCTTATTCCTATAACAACTCCTTTTGCTTTAGTTTCATTAACTTTGTCTTTTATGAATGATGTCAGTTTGTTAATAACTTCTTCATGGTTTAGCACTCTCATCTCATTACCCTCCTTTCAATTCCTCCATAAATCTCACATATCCTACCAAACTTAGGGCACTTCCCACAAGCATCATAACAAACGCAATCCACGCGAGAGGAGCGTAGGGATAATCTACCCCTTCAACATTATAGGTGTAATTTACCTCTCCACTTTCTACATTTATTTGGGGTTGAGAGAGAGGGTTCAAACTCACAGACTCGTTTTTTAGCTTGTAAACATCAATTTTATTCCCATGGATGATAATTAATGAAGCATTTTGAGAATATAACATAAGGGTTCTGTTATTTATGAAATATTTTTTCTCAAACTGGGAATCTCCAAGTAAATGTTCTCCTGCTTGAAGATCTCCGCTCCAACTTCCACTTTTTGGAACTTCGTACATGGAGATGAGAGACAATATAATTGCCAAAAGCAAAAATAATAGGCCTACTCTTATTAAACGGTACTTTATGGCATCCATGAAAGTTACCATGAAACCACCCACAACTCATTATTCAAAGCAAAATATAAAGATTAAGGTAAGAGAAGAGAACTAAATCTTTCCAGCTAGCCAGCACTCAACCCAGTGTTCGTGTTCATACTCGACTAATTGAGGATGTTTGACGTCACAAAGTCCTTTTTCCATGTAGAGACATCTTGGGTGGAATCTGCATCCTGGTGGAATATTAGCTGCATTTGGAACTTCACCTTTAATTGGAACCTCTTTGATAATGTTTCTCCTCTCTGGTATTGGTTCTGGAACAGCAGCTAATAATGCCCTGGTATAGGGGTGGATTGGATTATCGATAACGACCTTTGCTGGACCCATTTCAACTATTCTTCCTAGGTACATCACTGCGATATGATCTGCGAAGTATCTTGCTGTTGAAAGATCGTGTGTAATGTAGAGGTATGTAACACCCATCTTTTCTTTAAGCTCCTTCATTAGTTCAAGAATTTCTGCTCTAATTGAAACATCAAGCATTGAAACTGGCTCGTCTGCAACAATGAATGTTGGGTTGAGGATTAATGATCTTGCTATTGCCACTCTTTGTCTCTGACCACCTGAGAGCATGTGTGGATGTCTCCCTACGTAGTCCTCAGGTGGGACTATCTTTACCATTTCAAGGGCTTTATAGATGAGCTCTTCTCTTTCAGCTTTAGTCTCGCCAATACCGTGGATTAATAGTGGTTCTTCCAAAACGTTGTATATTCTGAATCTTGGGTTCATTGAAGAGAATGGGTCTTGGTATATCATTTGGACTTTTCTTCTATACGCCTTTATCTCTTCTTGAGTTTTTAGTTCGGTTACATCCTGTCCCTCTAAGTATATCCTACCATCAGTTGGTTCAAGAAGCTTCATTACTAGCTTTCCAGTAGTAGTTTTTCCACATCCGCTCTCTCCTACTAGAGCAAAGACCTCTTGCTTATTGACCTCAAAATTAACTCCATCGACAGCTCTGACAAATCTTTGTGCCTCTCCCCTAAGTCCCGCTAGTAATCCTCTCTTAATTGGGAAGTGTTTTTTGAGATTTTCAACTTTTAATACAGGCTCCGCCATTTTTCATCCCTCACAACAACCAGCATGCAGCATAGTGGTCTTTTTCAATTTCTTTCAACTCTGGAACTTGTTCTTTACATTGTTGCATTGCATATGGACATCTTGGGTGGAATCTGCATCCGCTTGGTGGCGTTATTAGGTTTGGTGGTTGACCTGGGATAAATTCCAGTCTTTCAACGTCTTCATGTAATCTTGGAATTGCAGAGAGGAGTTTTTGTGTATACGGGTGGGCAGGTTCATAGTAAATCTTCTCACTGTCACCGATTTCCACGATCTTTCCGGCATACATTATTGCTACCCTGTCACTAACTTCTGCTAAAATGCTCAGATCGTGGGTAATGAATATCATGGATAGACCAAGTTCCTTCTTTAATTTCTTCATGAGGTTTATGATTTGGGCTTGGACAACAACGTCTAGAGCAGTAGTGGGCTCGTCTGCAATGACAACCTCTGGGTCAAGCAGTAAAGCAGTTGCAATGACAACTCTTTGTTTCATACCACCACTAAGTTCGTGTGGATATCTATATACAATCTCTGGTGCAAGTCCTACCAGCTCTAAGTACTTCATAGCCCTGTCTAAGGCTTCTTCTTTTGTCATACCTTTATGGTAGATTAGTGGTTCTATCATTTGGTATCCTATTGTGTAAACGGGGTTCAATGCATTCATGGCACCTTGGAATATCATGGCGATCTTTTGCCACCTTACCTCTCTCCTAAGGACTTCTTCTGGTAATCCTACTATTTCTCTACCATCAATTTTTATGCTCCCACTGACAATTTTTCCTGGGGGTGTTGGCATTCCCATTAAAGTGAAACCTAAGGATGATTTTCCACATCCGCTCTCTCCTGCTAGCCCAAGCACTTCTCCTTTCTTGAGTTCAAAGGTGAGATTATCAACCGCTCTTACAGCACCTCGTGAAGTGAAGTAGTACATTTTAAGATCTTTAACTTCAAGTACATTCCTAGCCATTTTATCCACCTCACAGTCTCTTCAGTCTTGGGTTAAGGACTCTATCTAATGATATACCAATCAACACGAAGGTAAATGCTACCAAGGTGATTGCTAGCCCAGGTGGAATAACCCACCACCAATATCCGTTGATTGTAGCACTTTGTGTCTGAGCGTCATAGAGGATCTGCCCCCATGTAACTGCAGTTGGATCACCAAGTCCAAGGAAGCTGAGAGAAGCTTCTGTTAACACCGCTCCAGGAACGTTAAGGGCCATTGCAGCGAAAGCATAAGGCATGATTTGGGGCATTATGTGTTTGAAAATTATTCTTCCAGTACCAGCACCAAGGGCAATTGCTGCTTCTACGTATGTTTGCTCTTTAATCTGGAGAGCCATACTTCTGGCAACTTTTGCAATTCCAGTCCAGTAGAAGGCCACCATCAGGAATACTATTGTCCATAGGCTGACGTGTCCCTTAAAGGCTGCACCAAGGAGAATAAGTATTGGTAATGTTGGGATTGAGGCCCAGAATTCGTTAACTCTTTGCATGAACTCGTCTTTCCATCCTCCAAGATAGGCACTTGTAACTCCATAGAAAATACCAATAAGAACTGTAAGAACTGCCACTGTAACACCTACAGTAAGTGAAACTCTAGTTCCCCAGACGAGACCTGCCCATAAGTCTCTAGCTTTATAATCTGTTCCCATTAATCCATATGTTCTTCCTGAGAGCACGATTTCTGTGTTGCTTAGATCTACTTGATCTCCTTCTTTGAATGTGAATATATCTACTTGGAATGTGTATGTTCCTTTAAGGGCTTCTGGATTAGTGAGGATACCCTCCTGAGCTTTTGCAAATATTACCTTCATTGTGTCCATAGTGCTTTTGAGAGTCTCTCCACTCTCAGCGATCTTTTGGGGATCTTCAAATTCAGAGGCCCAACGGAATACGGTGTTTCTCACTTTTCCGTCTTTTGCTAACTGATATATAGAACCCTCTCTCAAGTCAGTGTTGAGTAGTTCAATTTTAACTCCATCTGGTCTTACAAGGGTTATTATGATTTGTGCTGGGGAGTTTAGGTCTGTAAGTTTGACTCCTATATTCCTTATGATGATGTCTGAAGGAGGCGTGTCATAATTATTTTCGTATGTAAACTCAAATCCATAATATTTCATTCCTCCGCCGATGTCTTCTCCTTCTGAGACTATTGTCAAATCATTGGATGTTAAAATTTCATGAGGGGCTAACTTCTTGGTAGTGAAATAATTATACCATACAGGTGGCACTGTGGTTGGATTTCCTTCCCAATATTGACCCCATTTTTTGGGAATATCTGGCTCAGTTATATATGGAGCTCCAAGTGCAGTGACTATTAAAAGGAACAAAAGTACTAATCCGAATAATCCTCCTTTTTGTCTTCTAAATTCGAACCAGAACTCTTTCATACTTGCTTTTACGTCGACCCATCTCATCCTTCCTCACCTCATGTTTGCTGTGATGCACCAACTTTAACTCTTGGATCGAGGTATCCATACGCTAGGTCTGCTATGATCATTGCTATTAAATATAGAGCAACTGTAACGAATGTTACACCCATTAGGAGTCTAGTTTCGTTTTGTTGTAGTGCAGTCCAATAAAGTCTTCCCATTCCTGGCCAGTTGAATACACTCTCGGTAATGATAGCACCACCAATTGAACCTAGAAGGCTGAAGATTGTCATGGTAACTATAGGTGGAGCTGAAGCTCTGAGAGCGTGCCCATATATAACTTTCCTCTCAGGTACACCTTTGGCTCTTGCGGCCATGATAAAATCCTCTTGCATTGTACCAATCATAATATTTCTTGTTGTCCAAGCCCATCCACCGAATAAAACGAACACTATTGTGGTTACAGGAAGCACCATATGGTAAAGAACGTCTAAGTAATACGCGACTCCTTCTTTTGGTGGCATTGAGGTCATTCCACCACTTGGGAACCACCCCATTTTGAATGAGAATATGAGGATTGATATCATTCCGAACCACCACATTGGTATACTGCTTGTGACCATTGCTACTATTGAGACACCTCTGTCCAAGAAGCTCCCTGCCATTTGTGCTGCTTTAACACCTAAGAGTAGGCCTATGAATATAACAAATATTTGAGCTGTAGTGAAGAGGATAACAGTTCTGGGGATAGCTTTCGAAATTATTTTACTAACAGCAGTCTCACCAAATATCGGAGATTTGGTATTTCCAAAATTCAGCGTTAATGTGTCTTTCGTTCTTTGTACCACTCTAACCCAAAATGGCTTGTCTAATTCATAAACGTGAATAAGTCTGTTGTATTCTCTTTGATACCATTCTTGAAGCTTTGCAGGATCGGCAGCCAATTGCCTTTGGAGTTCTGGATTTGACCTAAGTTTGAGGTTTATTTGTTCCTGGATTGTTGATCTAATGTCCTCTTCTGCGACTTTCGTGAAGAGAACTGAAACTAGCAGGGTAACTAAAGCGAGAACTAGCAGTGCATTGAGAAGTCTAATTGTAATGTATCTACCATATCCCAACTTACACACCTCCATTCAAATGTGTACATTAAGGCTTTTTATCATTCATCAACATTTTCAAGTCTGTAAAACTTTATATATTTTTCTATTTAATGCGCAATAAAAGGCTTATAAGTACAAGCAGAGACATAGAAACACGTTTAGATGCATATCAAAAGACAGTTCGTAAGTTTAATGAAAAATACACCAAACTTTTGAGAATTTTCCTTTGATAAAAGCAAATAGAAAAGAAATTAAAAATCTAAAGGAAAGAGGACCTCACTTTCTTTTTCTCAAGAGTAGTGGTACTAGTGCAAGGCCCACAAGTACAGCTGGACCACAGATTCCACCGGTCTCTGTTGGTGACTCGGTTGGTGATGTTGGTGATTCTGTTGGTGACTCGGTTGGTGATTCTGTTGGGGATTCGGTTGGTGATTCTGTCGGTGAGGTTGTGGGCTCTTTCTTTATGACAATTATTGTCTTCTTGTCAGTAAATGAGACAACGCCTTCCTCTAGTCCACCTTTTACGTAAACTTCGTACTTTCCAGCTTCCCAGTTGGCAGTTTCTGAGCCTGGGATTGTTATCTCAAAGTTTCCAGCTGTTGCAAGTTTGGCCTCTCCGCTGAAGACAGTTTGTCCTTGCTCGTTCTTCACTTCAACAAACACGAATCCCATGTCAGCTGGTTTGGTACCGGTCTCTGGGTACTCTTCGACCATGTTGGCCTTTATGGTTATTTTTACATCTTCGCCAGTGTTTATCTTGGTTGGAACATCGATTCCAGCAAGGTCAAGCTTTGCGAGTATTAGTTTCTCTTTCCAGTAGTCGAGATCGAATGGGTATGTTGGGTCTCTGAATGCTCTTAACTCAAGGAAGATCTTGTCTGGGTCATACTTCTCGAGGTAGAATGGTCCGTTGCTTATTACTGCGTGACCTTTGCTGTTGATCCAATCGAGGATCTTGGTATATCCTTCACTTGGATCGCTAACGTCTCCGGCAATGGCGGGTGGGATAGCATTCTTGTTCTTCAGAGCTTCGAGGACTTTCTTCAAGTCAGCAACGTGGTCTGCTACGAGAAGGTCAAGCTGGGCGACTCCTTCTGCCTCCTCACTGAATGAGTATTTCTGGGATGCACCATATTCCTCTCCTTTTGCAACGAGTTCGCCCATTGAATAGAGGAGTTGCCATGGTAGTGAAGCCCAGAAGACGTTCATGTTGGCGGTAACGTCATCAGCAACTGGGTGTGTTAGGTCGCTGTAGACAACGTAAGTGTCCTCATCAACCCATTGGATACCTTTAACTTTTGCAAGGCTCTCTGCGGCTGAAGAAAGCTTGTCATCATAATACACATCGTCGTCTCCGTCTTTGGTTGACCACTCCCATGTGAATGCAGCAGCGTACTTGATGTCGGCCATGCTCATTGGGTGTCCGTCATGCCAGTTGCCAAGCCTACAGTCGTAGGTAATTTTGACTTTTGCCTCTTCGCCAGCGTGGGCAACAACCCACTTGTCTTGCACTGTGTCGTAAATTACAGCATCATCTGGAACTGTAACTGGCCCTCTCTCAACCTTGTAGTCACATCTAACTGGGATGTATGTTCCAGTTGCTAGGTCAGTGTACATAGCATAGTCATAGATTACTCTCCAAACTACTGCGCTGTAAACGTCATCAATACCTCCAATTGGGTTGAAGGCGCTCATGAAGAGTGCACCTGTTGCTGAGAATTCGGCTACTTTAACCACTTTGTCTGGGGTTTCAGGTGTTATGAGAGCCCATCTGCTCCATAATCCTGAGGAAACGTCTCTTGCAATTGCCTTGACTCTGTCTTTGTTGACTGGGAAGTATTCCCAGGTCTCGACAAGGAAGGTCTTTTGTGAGTCTCTTACACCAAGGGCCATTGAAATCTTCTGGAGGTCCCAGTATTGGTCAACGTTACCCTCTTCCATTTCGTAAGTCTTGCCGTTGAACTCAACACTACCAAGAACGAGCATCTTGGTGACCTCTTCTTCAGTCATGTCATAAAGCTCGGCAAGTTTGTCAGGAGTGTTGTAGTACTTGAGTTGGAATGATTCTATGACGGCTTCAGCTCCTCCGAGTTCATCAATCAATTCTTTTACAGTTATTAAGTCACTTTCTGGCATGTGCCATCCTACTGCTGCGGGAAGCCATCCATACCAGCTTGTGTACCACCATGCAGTGTAGTCGTCAGGCCACTTGATGTTAACTGTGGAAACCCAACCAGCAGTGTACATGCTCCATTGGAAGTTCTTTGGATCACCAGCATAAACAGTGCTTGAAGCTTTTCTTCTATCCCACAAGAGTCTCTCAACTTTGAAGCCCCAGAACTTCTCAATCAAGTCAGCAACGTAAAGACCAAGGTCTTTTCTGTGATCTTCAATTCTTATGATGAACTTGAGTGTAACAGGCTCGCCCTCAAAGTACCAGAAGCCATCGTCACCTTTCTTAAGTTCATAACCTTGCTTTGCCAACTCATCAGCAGCTTTTTTCATAGCATCTTCAACAATCTTTTGGGCCTTTGCTAGGTCAGCAACGGCTGTGATTCCCATTGCTTTATAAACTGGTTCGAAGTATGAGTTTGCACCAGTGCTTGGTCTTATACCACCGAGCATTGGTTGTCCTGAACCTTGGAGTATGTTTTGGACAATGTATTGTCTGCTTATGAGGAAGTTCAAAGCATATCTAACGTCTCTGATTGCAAATGGGTTGAAGTACTTTTTCTCACCAACAGTGACGAGGTATGGGCTGTCGTCATCGTGGACGGGGTTGACTTCAATGTCGTTGTAACCGCTTGCAGTCTTGATAAGGGTTAATTTATCAAGGACGTCTGAGGGCAAGTCTTGGAATGCCGCTCCTCCAACGCTCCAGAGGAAGATGTCTAGGTCTCCTTTTGCAACATCAGTAATACCTGTTTCTTCGTTTGTCCTAATACCAATGTAGAGAACGTCAGGTGCTGGACCCTTCTCAGCCGCTGCTAGAGGGCTTAGTACCATAACAAAAACAAACAACAATGCCAAAATTCCAGACCTCTTCATTCACTTCGGCCTCCTTACATTTTTCCTTCAATATTGCATGCCTTAGTGTATAATGGCATAAGAATATACATCAAAAGACCTATTTAAGAGTTACGTTTCTGTAAAACTTAACCCTATTATAATGAGCTGAGATGGGGCCTAAAAGAGAATCTTGTGCTTAATGCACATCAAACTTGCCTTGTGATATCAATAATGTCACTATGAGCAGAAATGCCAAAATTTCTGGGTAAAATAAGTAAAAAAGGTAAGAGAAAAGTGTAGAAATTAGAAAAAATCGTTTGGTCGGGTTTTGATGTTTAAATCTTGTATATTTTGACTGTTGTCTTAAGCTCTAAAATAACAACCCAAGCTCTGACATACTGTCTAAGTGATCTATCATATTTCAGGGAGTTTTTGACCTTTTGACAATAAACACAGCGAAAAACTAATTTACTTAAGACGTATCTTTGAAAGTGGTGATACCTATGAGGAGGGAGTGGGAAACCAATTGCTAGACAGAATGAAATGAACTATTCTGAAATCGAAATTCTTGGTGAAATCTTAAGAGAAGGCATTTACTGGGCCTATATGGGCCGGCCGTTTGAAGTGCTGCCGTTTTTGAGAGGTAAACTTTTGAGCAAAGCTGCAAGTCTCAATGGAAATAGTAAGGAAGCAGAAGTAAATGTTGAGAGAATTTTAAAAGAGCTTGAAGCTATGTACAAACAGATCAGCATGGCTAATAAAGTGGAGAAGAAACAGATAGAGGAAATTTTGGCATATAAAGAAAAGTTTGCGGAATTTCTATTATTTGAGGAAGGTTTATAAGCCCAATTCTTTATTTTTTATTGGGATGATGAGGGAGATTTCGACCGAGCGATGAGGAGACTCGCATGGTCTGACTACTCCTTAAACACACTCTTCAAGTTGGAAGTCATGCTCATCTCGAAAGTTTTATAAATGGACTTCCTTTACTGCGTTAAGAGTTACGATAACAAAAAACCTCACTTCTTGGAGGTGGTTTGAAATGGCTGAGAGCATACCTGTATGTACATCATGTGGAAAAGAGATAACCCCAAGAGAGCACGCTACACACTTTATATGCCCAAATTGTGGAGAAGAAATCATATGGAGATGTGAAAGCTGCCGCGTATTGGGAGTTACATACACATGCCCTAAATGTGGATGGGAAGGACCTTGAGGTGAATAAAAATGAGCGATTTCAATTTAGTTGGAGTTATTAGGGTCATGCCTACCGACCCAGAGGTAAATCTTGACGAGCTTGAAGCAGCGGTCAAAAAAGTACTCGAGGAGAAATTTGAAGGTAAATATGGGATATCCAAGGTTGACAGGGAGCCAATAGCTTTCGGATTGGTTGCACTTAAGGTCTATGTGCTTGGAAAAGATGCTGAGGGATATTCCTTTGACGAAGTTGCAGACGCTTTTAGAGAAGTAGAGAACGTGGAAAGTGCAGAGGTTGAAGCAGTATCAAGATTTTGATCTTCAAAACTTTTTAAATTTTTAAATGTTCTCTATATATAGAATATCTTTCTGAATCCGAGCCATTATCAGAATTTAAAATAGTTAAAAGAAGGGGTTTTAAACTCCTATGTTCAAAACAGTTGTTCCTATTTTCTTGAGTTCATCAAGAAGTTCTTTAAGCTCATTCACTTCAATACTTTCATAGATGCTATTGTAATTGTTATCTGAACCTTCCTTGAGTTTTGCCAGTTCTCCAATTGCAGTGAAAAACTTTACATACTCTTTATTCACTTCTTCAAAGGCTTCAGCTAGGTCGTAGATGTTTTCATAGACTTCTCTGTACATCTTTTCCTCAAATAGTCCGGTTATAAACTCATAAACTGCTTCTAACCCAATGGTAAAGAGTTCCTCGTTATTCACTTCCAAGGCTTTTATCAAAGCAGTCCTTAATGCGGAAAAAGCTCTCTTGAAGTCATCTTGGGCGGCCCTTACCTCTGCCTCCACGATTTTCGTATTGACTTCTATCTCAGCATCCCTGGGACTTTTTAAGATCCTGGCGATTAGCTCCTCAGATTTTTCATAATCCTCGGTTTCGTAATAGAAGTGAGCTAGATCCAGTAAGCTTATCAAGTAATTTTTCTCGTCACCGAGCTTGTTGAACATTTCACTGGCTTTTTTCATCGTGGTTATTGCTTTATCTAATTCTCCAAGCTCAGCATAGTTTATAGCAATATGTGCTAGTGTTAATGCCTCTTCTCTCTTATTTCCAACTTCTTGTTCAAGCTTTAACAGTTCTTCATACGCCTTTATGGCCTTTTCTGGAATTCCAAAATGCTCATAGGCATCTGCAAGATGATATAGGGCATCTAAGTATTTCTCTCTTTCTTCCTTGTATTTCTCAGCAAGTTTCTTGTAAATCTCCATTCCTTTATCTAATTCACCTAAATGAGCATATATATGGGCAATTTCATGTGCAAGTTCATAAGCCTCAGGACCTTCACACTTTAAGATTAATGTTTCTACTTTTTCTAAGAACGCCCTAAGTTCGTCCTCATTTTCTATTTTTTCAAGATAATCATCAAGTATTTCGAGAATTTTTTGGCAATCTCTGCTTTCTAATGCGTTTTCAAACTCTTCCATAGTTTTCACCGATTTTTGCTTTGCTAAAAAGCTTAAAAACATTGACCGAAAAATTTATAAATAGCACAAAGGAATGCATAATCGGAATGCAAACACATTGTAACTAAAAGCAATCCTCCCACAAAAAACAAAAATATGGGAGGTGGGTGGAAATGGCCCAACTTGCAGGACAACCAATTTTGATTCTACCTGAAGGAACTCAGAGATATGTTGGAAAGGATGCCCAGAGATTGAACATTCTTGCTGCAAGAATTGTGGCAGAGACAGTAAGGACTACCCTTGGTCCAAAGGGTATGGATAAAATGCTTGTTG